>NZ_AZRK01000011.1 GCF_002895485.1 Petrotoga sp. 9PWA.NaAc.5.4 | reverse complement strand
AACTGGGCACAAGAAAACATACCAGCAATAATAGAATGTTGGTATCCAGGAGAAGAAGGAGGTACAGCGTTAGCTGATGTAATATTGGGAAAATACAATCCAGCTGGAAGATTACCGATAACGTTTGTAAAATCAGTAGACCAACTACCTCCATTTACTGATTACTCAATGAAAGGAAGAACGTACAGATACATGAAAGAAGAACCGCTCTATCCATTTGGATACGGACTTAGTTACTCAAAATTTGAATACAGTGATTTAAAGTTAGATCCACAAGTTATGGATATAAAAGAATTAAAAGATATTGAGGTAGAAGTGACAGTAAAAAATACAAGTGACATAGCAGGCGAAGATGTAGTACAACTTTACATAAAAGATATAGAAAGCACAGTAGAAGTACCAAAATATGAACTCAAAGGATTTAAACGGGTATATCTTAAACCGCAAGAAAGCAAAACGATAACTTTTAGAATTACACCAAGACAGTTAGGAATGATAAATGAAGAAGGGAGGTGTGTATTAGAACCAGGAGAGTTCAAGATATATGTAGGAGGTCAACAACCTGATGAAAGAAGCAAAGCATTGACAGGGGAAGATGTAGTTTCGGTGGTTTTAAGTGTTAAAGGAGAAAAAGATATTGAATTGGAATATTGAACATTTGTTTTTAATTTAATTATTTTGGGACAGACCAAAGTAAAAAGTATAAAAATTAAGGATTTTAGAAATGAAAATTTTCAAATTTAGTTATACGTAGCGAAGAAGTTAAAAAAATTCATAGTTAGTAAGTATTAGAGTTATGAGGGTATTTTTGGAAAAATTTAAAACTAAAATATTAGCAAAACTTAAGTTTTAGAATTTTTAAAGTAAGTACATAAAAATTATTAGGAGGTGGAATAAATGAAAAAAGTATTAACGTTTGTCATTGTGTTGATCATGCTGTTTGTTTTAAATGCTTGCATTACTGGCTCGAACAATGCTGGTAGTAAAGAAGAGTATATTTTTGAGAAGGGGATTTTTGAGGCAGTAGATGGCTGGTATGTTGGTGAAATCATCGTCGGTCGTCCGGGTAATATTATTTATCAAGTCGATGTAACGTGGGAGGGTGAAGAAGGCAACGTCATCATCGCTCCGCGTGTTGCAAAGATCAATGGACAGGTCACAGCAGTGCTCGACGTCAAGATCCAACAAACGATCGAGGAGCAAAGTGTGGTATTTACGCTAACAACAGTAGATGGACAAGAGCGTGATATCACAATTATTGTTCCCCCTTTGTACAGTGGTGAAATTTTGTTTGATGTTTTGAGAACCTCAATCAATCCTGGGTATTACTTCTCTGGAGTTCTAATTGATATGGGTGTAACACTTACCTCTACAGCCATAGATAAGGATACCTTCTCTGCAATAGCTAAAGTAACCGAATATAACGGAGATGTTCAAGGTTCTTTTGGAAGTTTCGCCTGGGATCCTGAAAAAGAGGATTATGCTCTCGGAGATGGATGGGCTAAATGGAATATTGTTGACGCCTATGTTGCAGATGCCGAAGGTAATAGAGTGGACAAGGGCAAATATGTCAAAATTGACATTGAATGGGGTACCAGAACTGAACCAAATGGAAGTCAAGCTAACCGGTATGATGTTCCTGCTACCAGAGCAGCGTGGTATACAGGACCAGGTGGATTAATTGCCTATGCGACTATAGAAGTTGATCTTATGCAGAACAAGGAAATCCTCGGCATAGCGGAGGCATCTTATGTTCAGGATGAAACAAAACATGACCCCTTATTTGATCAATTTGAGATCTTCGATGAGCCGGGTGGAGGGACATACTCGCTCTATATTCCCGATAATGCAAGTGAGAATAATAAAAGGCCTATACTGGTGTGGTTCCATGGTACAGGAGAACGATATTTTGGTGATAACCCAGGTGGCAATCTCATAGGCAATAGGATTCTTGCCTTTGCGGATGAGGAGTTCCAGGAAGTTTTAGGTGGATGTTATATTTTGGCTCCACAATCGACTACTACTGGATGGAGTGCTAGTAGGCTGGACGATATGGAAACACTTATCAATACAATAGTCTCTGAAAATTATGTTGACACCAATAAAATTTATGTTGGAGGTCTTTCAATGGGTACTGGCATGACAATTCCGCTCATAACGTCTACTACAGAGAATAAGATTGATTACGCTGCTGCGATTCTCTGTTCGGGAGGAAATATAAATACCGACCAGGCACAGATAATCGCTGACAAGGGCATGGCGGTATATCTTGTGGGAAGCACATCTGACTGGGCTGCCCGAGGTCTTTCTACTGCTTTTAATAACCTATCTTCTGTAGGTGTTGACGTTAAACTAAAAATGTATCCTGAAGGTCCAGTTTTCGACGGGGAATACTATTATGGTGCTCATGACGCATGGAACTATATTTACAACAATCTTGTAGAAGATGAAAGCGGCGAGACCATATTCGAGTGGCTTGCAAGACAGAGTCTCTGAGTTTTCTAAGAATTTGCATTATATTGGCAGATGTGACAACAAGCTCAATATCTGTAAAAGATGTTTTGTCAGTAGTTTTAAGTGTCAAAGGTAAAGAAATATTAGAAGTCGAGTATTAAAGTTCTATTTTTAAAAGAAAAAAGCAAGATAAAAAATCTAGTAGGAGGTGGCAGAAATGAAAAAAAATGTATGGATAGTTTTGTTGTCTTTTTTGCTTGTTATAGCGGGCTTTTCACAAGTTGCAGGTATACCAAGAGAAGAGACTTTAATTGCTGGTACACTAACAGGAAGAGCAGTTGCACCAAGTAATTTTAATGTTTTTACAGTATCTTGGCGCTCACCAGATCGTGGAGTTCAGCAGTTGATGTTAGAACCTCTTTGGTTGATGGAACCCACTAGAGGAGAAGTAATAAACGCTTTAGCAGCAGAAGGTCCCATATACAACAATGATTTCACTCAGATGACTATAAAATTAAGGAAAGGCTGTTATTGGAGTGATGGAGTAGAAATTACCGCCGATGACATTGTATATGGTATAGAAACAGCTATGAAATATTCTGGTATGGGTAGCCATGATACATTCATTTTGAATGTAGAAAAAGTATATAAAACAGATGACTATACGGTAGTTTTTGAGTTAAAAGAGCCTAACGCTCGTTTTCATACAAGTTTTGTTGACAGATGGGGAGGATGGAGGCCATTTCCAAAACACATTTTTGAAAAAGTCGAAGATCCCTTATCTTTTGATTTTAATCCTCCAATAAGTAGTGGGCCTTATGTACTAAAAGATTATGATCGAGCTGGTTATTGGACTCTTTGGGAAAAACGTAAAGATTGGGATAGAACCCCAACAGGAATATTATTTGGAGAACCTAAACCAACATATGTATTGTTCTACCATTATGGGGAAACAAGCAGCAAAGTAATCGCTCAAGCTAACCATAATTTAGATATGACCGATTTAACTATGGAATCATTTAGGGCTCTAATGCAAAGGAACCCATATACAAGAGGATACAGAATAGAATATCCATGGGTTGTAAATACAGATCCCTGTATAATTGGAATTACTTTCAATAATGATGTTTATCCATACAATCTAAAAGATGTCAGATGGGCATTGACATTAGCGATAGACATAGTTGACTACATTGGAATTACTTGTGACGGAGTTTCGCCCATGGGTGCAATACATATTCCAGCTACTCCTTATTACATAGAAACTTATTATAAGCCGATGGAAGAATGGTTAAAAAATTTCACATTAGATATAGAAGTTAATGGACAACCATTCAAACCGTATGATCCTTCTGCAACACTTAGAGCAGCTCAATATGCAAGGGAAAGAGGATACAAAGTACCAAATGATGTAGAATCTCTCAAAGAAATGTTCGGGCATGGGTGGTGGAAATATGCACCTGATGTGGCAGAACAACTGTTAATTAGAAATGGATTTAGGAGAGATAGAAATGGTAAATGGTTATTGCCAGATGGAAAACCATGGAAAATCAACATATTAAGTGGTGCAAATCCTTCTGATCCTGCTTATATAAACGGATTGGCAGCTGCGCAGCAATGGAGAAATTTCGGAATAGATGTTTCAGTTGTATCTAATGAGTCAATGGGGGATTTAGTTACCTTTGGTAATTTTGAAGTTTCTACTACGACTCCTGCAGCAGAACCCTGGGGAGGTCATCCCGATCTATATCGTGTGTTCTCAAGCATTCATTCAAGATTTTACAAACCTAGGGGAGAAGCTGTAGCGGGGTCTTTAGGTCCTTCGGCAGGAAGATGGACAAATCCTCAAATGGATAAAATTATAGAAGGAATGGAAAAATTAGATTGGGACGATCCAAGAAACCTTGAACTTGGTATGGAAGGTCTAAAAATACTTGTAGAAGAAATGCCTACAATACCGGTTTGTAATTTTCCCGGTGTTGTTGGATGGGACGAATATTATTGGACTAATTATCCTGGTGCAGAAAATCCATATATTATGCCATATCAGCATTGGCCAAATTTAAAATAC
>NZ_AZRK01000010.1 GCF_002895485.1 Petrotoga sp. 9PWA.NaAc.5.4 | reverse complement strand
GAAGTCTTTTGCTATTTCTATGTCTCCAAAGTTTCTTTTGAAAAAAGCATCGTGTGGATTGTTTATTTCATTCATTAATTGTCCTCTCTTTGTTTGCCAGATTTAAATCTTTTAATTAAATTATACCATATAATAGTAAAGGTTTTGATTTTGAAAGTGAAAGCGGTCTTTTGTGAAGTAGAAAAGGCTTTATTTAACAGAATTTTTGAGAAGTGTTTTGGTTCTACCCTCCTTCATTGAAGGCGAATAAAACCTAAATCTTTTGCAAGAGGTAAATTAATATTTATTTATGAAACTTTTTGATTTGTTTTATTTTAGAATTTCTTTTAGTTCGTCTAATGTGATTTTCAGAATATTTTTCTTTATCTTGTTAATCTCTTCTTCATTTGCTTTCTTTATTTTTTCTTCTAACTCTTTATCAAATCCTTTTCCAAATCTTTGGTTTAGTATTTCTATTGCTAATTCCTTTTCTCCTTCAAGTTTGCCTTTTTCAATACCTTTTTTAATACCTTCTTCTCTCAACTTTTCAGCTATTGACATTATCAATTCACCCCTTTCAACTGATCCTTCTTTTGCTACTTTTTCCATTTCTTCTATCTCAATGTCATCTTTTGTATCCAATAAGTATTTTAAACATATCTCAAATACTTCATCAAAAATTCAGGAATCCACATTGTATAAATATTGACACATTCTCCATCCAAACAAAAGTCTTAATGCTTCAAAAAACGGTAAATCCAGCGAAAAATCAAATTTTCTTTGGTATTGTTTCTCTAAATCGTTTAGGAGCTTAGTCAAGTTTTCATAATATAAAGGTCCTGGTAAATCGAATTTAATAGCGTTTTTGTTTGTTGAAAAAATATCTTGCTTATTTCTTTGAAGCTCGTTAACAGCAGGGAATAATAAAACAGATACTTTATTAAACAAAGCAGAAATTAAAATACAAAAGTTATTGAAACTTTTAATATTTTTATTATAAAAATAAGCATACAGTATTGTATCGTACAATTCAGTATTATCCAAAGCAAAAGTTTTAGGTTTCCCTAATTGAAATAAAACTTGCTCACCAAATAAACAATAATCCTCTGTTGTATATATTTGATTAGTTGATAGAGCTTTTATACATTTTTGACAAGGGGTCTTCACTTCTTTAATCATGGATGAAAAAGAACTTGCTCTTTCTAAATCAGAGTTAAACAAACTTATGTAATAATTAAAGAAGTTTAACTTATTTTTTGCTTTTCCCTCAAGATAAGCTTTAGAAATATAAGACAAAGCCTTCTGAATGTCTTTTTCATATAAGCTTAAAGCAATATCTATAATAGAATAATTAAGATATTTATTAGCAATTTTTATAAAGTTATATGCATTGTAATATTCTTTTTTCTTTAGAAAGAAAAGACTCATAGATAAATAACTCAACCCATTTTGTGGATATTTGTCCATTAAATTTTTTAGATAATTGATCGCATCTTCATCATTTCTTATAATTTTTAGAAAAGACAAATTCATTTGTGAATCAGGATCGTTTTCTTTCAGTAGAAAAAATTTTTCTGCTTTTTGAAAATCTCCTCTAAAAAGGTGCATAAGCCCAAACTGATTTGAATATCCCAATGTTGGTTTATTATTCAATCTTAGCTCGAGAAAATAAGCTAACTTTTCGTTTGATATATCGATGTCTTCAATTATTATATCAAACCAATTATTTATTTTATTGATAGACAGATTCAAAGCTTCGATCTCTTGATCAGGCTTATAAACGACTCTAACTTTTTCCTTCTCTTGGATTTTATTAGGAATTTTTATACCTTTTTTTTCTAATTCCTTTTCTAACTCTTCTTTTATTTTATAAACCTTTTGTAATTTTTCATTGTACTTTTCATCGTTTTCCATGTACTTTGACTCTCCTATCTATAGAAAAACTAAAATAAGAATCTTTTCCTATAATAATGTGATCGTTCATATTTATCCCTAATATCTTACCTGAATCTGATATTTTATCAGTTAAATCTCTATCGTTCACACTTGGAGTCGGATCTCCTGATGGATGGTTGTGAACTAAAATCAAAGATACCGCATTACAAATTATAGCTTCTCTAAAAATATCTCTTGGATGAGCTATGGACATGTTTGCAGTTCCATTACTGATATCTTTCATATCTATAATGTTTAGCTTAGAATCTAAAAAAATTGATCTTACAGTTTCTTTTGTTAAATATATCATATCTTCACAAATATGATAAACATCGTCAGGACATGTGATTTTCTGATGTGTTTCTTTCATTTTTTGTAAATGGAATCTCTTTCCGAGCTCAAATGCTGCTTTTAAATTCAGTGCTTTTACTTTTCCTATACCTTTTTCCTTTGAAAGTACATCAAGCGGCAAATCTACCAGGACAGTTAAAGATTTATACTTTTCAATTAACCGTTTCGAAGCCTCGAAAACGTTTATACCCTTGGTTCCTTGCCTTAATATTACAGCAATTAATTCAGCATCAGAAAGATTTTGGGAACCATATTTTTCTAATTTTTCTCTTGGTAGAAGATCCTCACTCATTTTACCCCCTTAATATATTCCCACTGTTAACCCATTTAAATTCAAATTATATTTTCAAAAATATTAACTACTATCTCCAATTGCGTAATTGCCAGTATAGTTTTGCAACAGGAAGCCCCATAATATTATAGTAGTCTCCTTCTATTTCTTTTACAAAAACAGCTGCAAAATCTTGTATGGCGTAAGCTCCCGCTTTATCAAAAGGATTATAATTTTTAATATAATAATTTATGATTTCTTCGTCTAATTCATAAAAAGTAACCTTAGAAACTTCAAAAAAGATTTTAATTTTATCAATAGTTCTCAAAGTAATCCCTGTGTAAACATAGTGAGTTCTATTCGATAACGCTTTAAGCATTAAAAAAGCTTCTTTTTCATTTTTTGGCTTACCTAATATTTTATCATCCAAAGTTACTATTGTATCTGCTGTTATCAAAAGCTCATTTGGTAAGATATTTATACTTTTACTTTTATTGTGTGAAATTTCTTGGACAATTTCATCCGGTTTAAAAGATTGATAATTTTCAGCATTATTGGAAGTTTTGATAGTAAAGTCTTTAACAATCAGCCTAAGCAACTCTTTTCTACGTGGAGAAGAAGAACCCAAAACAATCTTTTTATCTAAAGTTATCAATTTTTACACTCCTTATTATGTAGTTGACTATTACAGAGTTTATGAAAGCTGTTATTATTCCAAAGAAAAGCATGTATGGGTAATACCAGATAATTGAAAAAGATTTGACAATAAAAACTCCCGCAATGATAACTTGAATAGAGTTACTAAAAAACGCTCCAATTTCACTGATACCTAATACCCCTATATTTTTCAAAATTTTATAGGCTACCCACATAGAAAAACTACTAACAACAGCTCCTGCTAAACCCATCCAAAACATCGGAGATAAAAATCTTCCACTTAAAATAGATCCAAGAACTGTTTTAATAATGGCTATATATAGAGTGTTAGTTAGACCTATATTACTCACTACAGCAAGTATCAAGGGAAAATTAGAGAATCCCCATCTTGCACCTGGCACTGAAACTGGCATAGGTAAAAAAGATTCGACATAGTATACAGCTGAAGCTAACGCAGTTAATAACGCAATATAAGATACCTTTTTTGAATTTACCATGTGTAGATATCGACTCCAGATTTATTTTGGTCTCCAACCGGTTTAACAATGATTTCATTTGGTATGCAAACAATTGGTTGGTTAGGATTACTAACCCATCCAGTATTCTCACAAACTTTCAAAGGACAAGTTGAATTTATAACTCTGACTGCACCGTTTAAGTATTCTACTTGCAATAAAAGATAACCATCTGTATCATTAATGGTGTATGTACCTTCTTGCGTAATGGTTAAAATTTTTTCACCTTTTAAAAAGACTTCTATTTCCGAAAAAGGGCTTTTCGAACCAATGTGAGTGAATAATATGAATCCACCTATTATTAAAAAAAGAACGAAAATTACGTAAAAATCTGTTTTCCTTGCAAACTTCATTTACTTGAGTTTCTCCCTGAAATAATTGAATCCACTTGTTTCTCTAATTTCACCATTATTTGAAACTATCATGGCCTGTATGCCAAAATTTGTGAAATATTCTAAAGCAGGATTATCAAATCCCAAGACAAAAAGAGCTGTAGCGAAAGTGTCTGCGGCAGTTGCATTCGGAGCTATTACTGTTACACTAGAGATTCCTTGAGCAGGATATCCTGTCTGTGGATCTATAATGTGATGGTACTTGGTTCCGTTTTGAACAAAAAAACGTTCGTAATCTCCCGAAGTAGCAACCGTTCCATCGGTAAGGTATATTGTGTCCATAGATTTAAAGGTGTCGTTAGAAAAAGGATCTCGGATCCCTATTACCCACGCCAGTTCCCCAAACTTAGGACCAATAATACCGATATCCCCACCTGCGTCGATAAAACCTGTAGCTTTAGGATCAATTGCTCTTATTCTTTGAATTACTAAATCTATAGCGTATCCCTTGGCTATACCTCCTAAGTCTACTTGAACTCCTTCTTTTAAAAAAGAAACTTCCATATTTTTTTCATCTATATTTATAAAACGATAATCTACATAACTTAAAACATTATTGATTTCTTCCTGTGAAGGAACCCTTTTTTCTGAAGAATTAGCATCGTCAAAACCCCATAGTTCTAACAAAGGCCTTATTGTAGGATCAAAAGCTCCACCGGTTATTATGGCATAATTAATCGCTGATTGAAACAAAAACAAAGCTTCATCATCTACTTTAACTTTACCATTCTTATTCAATTCCCAAACAATACTATTTTCAACATTTGCACTGTATTTGTTATGTATTTGGTACAGTTCTCTTTCCGCCATTTTAATTAAAACATCAGGGGATACTTTGTCTCCTGCAACATTCAATCTTACATAGGTACCAAAAACAGGAATTATCTTTTCTTCATATACTGGCATAGGTTTAGAAAAAATCAAAATTGAAAGCAATATTATACCTGCTCCAAGTGCAGCTAAGTAGAAGTATATTCTTACATTGTGACTATTTTTTCTCCACAATTTTTACATCCTCCATCTGAGTTTAAGTTTTTTATATCTATGTCGTATCCATTTCTTAATATAACAACTTCCCCACAGTTTGGACAATAGGTATTCTCATATTTTGAATCCCATATGTTGCCTATATAGACATAATCTAAATATTTTTTGGCTATGTTAAAAGCTTCAACTAAAAAATTTACATCAGTTGCAGGCTCTGTATAATTATAAGCTGGATAATATCGAGATAAATGAAGCGGGATATCTTTCGATAAGTCTGAAAGCCAAATAAACTCTTTTTCTAACATCTCTAAATCATCGTTTATTCCCGGAACAATTAAAGAGGTTACTTCAACATGAACTCCTGATTCTTTTGTAATTTTTACTGAGTTTTTAACTGGTTCGAGACCACCTTTCAAATACTTCTTGTATATTTTATCATCAAAAGTTTTAAGGTCAATATTCATAGCATCGATATACTGAAGAAGAAGTTTTAAAGGTTTTTCGTTTATATACCCATTTGTTACTAAAACATTATAATTATTTGGATCGGCGTATTTCACAGCTCTCGAAGAGTCCAAAACAAACTCATACCATACTATTGGTTCTGAATATGTATAAGCTACACCTTTAACACCATAATTTTC
The DNA here is from genome assembly GCF_002895485.1 of Petrotoga sp. 9PWA.NaAc.5.4. Classification (NCBI taxonomy): domain Bacteria; kingdom Thermotogati; phylum Thermotogota; class Thermotogae; order Petrotogales; family Petrotogaceae; genus Petrotoga; species Petrotoga sp. 9PWA.NaAc.5.4. The sequence continues at coordinate 16,925 of NZ_AZRK01000010.1, read as the reverse complement.
CAAAAGTGAGGGAAGAGCTTTTGGATAGACTTTTTTTAAAAATTGAGGTTTCATTTGAGATATTTCATAATTCTGACAAAAGGGACATTTTAGATTGCAGCCCCACGTTCCTAAAGAAAGTACCTTTTCTCCAGGATGAAAGTGGAATAAGGGTTTTTTCTCTATAGGGTCAAGACCTATACTTGTAGTGTCTGAATAATTTAAAGTATACAATTCACCCTTAATATTTTGCCTAACGTCACATATTCCTTTTTTGTTTGGATACAAAATACATTCATGAGGACAGAGTTTACATTTTAATATATCTTCTTTAAATTCCTCATAAAATAAGGAATTTATTTTCATTTTTTTCACCCCAAAAAGCGGCTCTTTGCCGACAAATTAAAAATATCTTTCAACCGTAAATTTGAAAATTTCTATAGGTTCGTTTTGAAAAATTCCAGCTTTTAACTTCGCAATTCTTAACTGTTCCTCGACTGTTTCTACTCCTTCTATATCTGGTAACAGAACTCCTTTTTTGTATCCACTTTTAACTACCACACCGTATACTTTTGGATCCAATTCTTCTATACTTTTTGTTTTTTCCAACTCTGATAATATATCAACAGAAATGATTAAATCTTCTAATTCTTCAACTACAACCGCAGGAAATCTTGGATCTCTCGTTGCAGCTGCAATTGCATTTTCTCTTATCTCAATAATCAAATTTTCATATACTGGTATAATAGTACCAATGCATCCCCTTAACTCACCGTTTGACTTATGTAGACTTACAAAACATCCTCTTTTTTTATCAAATAATTCTTTGTGACTATAATCATCAAATTCAGCAATATTTCTATTTTTAACATATTCGTATATTACTTTTTTTGCCCAAAGAACGTAAGGATGGTTTTCATTCATAAATATCACCTCAATAATCACAGTTCAACTATTCAAAAAAAATCGCACTTATTCTTTTAAAGATTTAAAATATAACAATTAATAAATTATAAATTAAACTTTCTTTTTCATTTTTAAGCTATAATATAGTCGATAAAATATTTGCTTTTCAAACTTTTACAAAACATAAGAACAAAGTTAATTCGAATAATCATACATAAGGAGATACGGGCCGATGGTAAATAACAAAAAAACCTTAACTATTTCAATTTTTGAAGCAGGAAGTTATAATGCCTTTTATATAGCCACACAAGGTTTTATTTTTACAACTTTAGCGATTTATTTTAATTCTTCTCCTTTTTTCATTTCTATAATGTTCTCCTTTCCAATTATAGCACAGATGTTCCAAATTTTTTCTTCTCAAATAACGAAGATGTATGGATCAAGGAAAAGGAGTTTGATTATTAATGCTTTTATTTCAAGAAGTTTGTTTGTAGTTCTACCTTTTTTGATTTATTTTGAAGTTAAAAACCCGTATATACTATTGATCATGATTATTTTGTTCTCTTTGTTTGGAACTTTTGTTGGAAACACGTGGACTGTTTTAATGAAAGAAGTCGTTCCTATAGAAAGAAGAGGGAGATACTTTTCCCTAAGAAACATTTTTTCGTCTATAACAGGTATGGTAATGACTTTCGTTTATTCAAAATTTTTGGATTCTCCAAATCTTAAAATGGGTTTATTGTGGGTTTCAATTTTTATGGCTGCTTTCTCATTGTTATCAGCTTTTTTATTGATGAAGCATGAGTTCCCAGAAGGCGGAGATAAGATACCTAAAGTAAATATAAGTATAAGCAAACCTTTTAAAGATAAGAGCTTTAAAGACTATCTCATTTTCATTTTTATATGGAACTTAGCGATAGAATTTTCCAGACCGTATTTTTCATATTACGAAGTAGGAATATTAAATATTAACCCGACGTATTTAGGATATATAAGCATTTTAAACAGTATAATTGCAATAATGGTATACTTATTCTTTGGAACAATGGCGGATAAATTTGGAAGTAAAAATGTATTAACTCTTGGGATTTTTATTTCAACATTTAGCCCTTTAATGTATTTTCTTATGGGATTGAACAATTATAGAAGTGTTCTTTTTATAAATGCTATTCTTTCTGCCTTTGCCTGGTCTGCTATAAACATAGCTATTTTTAATTTACTTTTAGAATTGTCAAAGGAACCTTCCGAGAGTTACATTGCAGCAAATGCACTCGTTGGGGGAATAGCAGCCATAATAGCTTCTCTAATAGGCGGTACACTTGGAAACTATCTTAAAAATATTCAGATTAACCTTTTGGGTGATTCTTACTATGGGATTCAACTAATTTTTATTATAGGATTTATTATGCGTATTATAGCTGTGATGTTTTTAAGTAATGTAGAGGCTGTTCAAAGACCTATGAGATACAAAGAAGTATTTTCATTTGAAGGAGTTCTGTCAAAAAGAAGGGAGATAAATATGCCTTTTGAATGGTTTAGAAGAAGCAAAAAATTAAATGATCAAGTTAATAAATCCGAAAATAATTATGAGGCCTTGGAAATTACAGCTTCAGATTCTACGCCTCAGTTAAACAGTTATGAAGAGGAAAAAAGTAACGAAGAAAAGGTGTGAAATTCGACCTTATGTACAACCTGCACATCTACAAACAAAATTAGGAGGATTCATAAATGGATATAGGAAAAAGATATGAACCCCATGACCTTGAAAATAAATGGTATAACATTTGGGAACAAAATAATGCCTTTGAACCTAAAACCGGCAACGAAAAATTTAGCATAGTTATTCCTCCACCTAATATTACAGGTAAGATTCACATGGGTCATGCCTTAAATATCACACTTCAAGATATCATAGTCAGATATTATCGAATGAAAGGTTACGAAACATTATGGATTCCTGGAGAAGACCATGCAGGTATTGCAACTCAGCACGTTGTAGAACAATATCTTTTGAAAGAAAAAGGTTGGCGAAAGGAAGACCACACAAGGGAAGAATTTTTAGAAATAGTATGGGATTGGGCAAACAAGTATAGAGCTCATATAAGAGATCAGATACGTGCGTTAGCAGCATCTGTAGATTGGAGCCGAGAAAGATTTACCTTGGATGAAGGCCTAAATGAAGCAGTCAGACAAGTTTTTGTTTCTTTATACAATGAAGGATTAATCTATAGAGGCAAATATATCGTCAATTGGTGCCCAACATGCGGGACTGTTCTTGCCGATGATGAAGTCGAACACGAAGAAGAAGTGGGTAAATTATGGTATATAAAATATCCTTTAGAAAACGAAGAAGGATTTGTAATAGTTGCCACGACAAGACCAGAAACGATGTTAGGAGATACAGCCTTAGCAGTTAACCCTTCTGATGAAAGATATAAAGAGTTGGTAGGCAAAACTGTAATTTTGCCTTTAGTGGGAAGAAAACTCAAAATAATTGTCGATCCTTATGTTGATCCACAATTCGGAACAGGTGTTGTAAAAGTTACTCCTGCACATGATCCTAACGATTATCAAATAGGTTTAAGACACAATTTAGAAAAAATTCAAGTTATAGATGAAAAGGCTAAAATTAACGAGAACGGGTTAAATTATAAAGGGCTTGACAGATATCAAGCAAGAAAACAAATTGTTGAAGATCTAAAAGCACAAGGCCTTTTAGAAAAAGAAGAAAATTATAAACATGCTGTAGGACACTGTTATAGATGTAATACCGTTGTGGAACCTTTACTTTTAGACCAATGGTTTGTTAAAATGGATCCTTTGGCAAAAAAGGCTATAGAAGTTGTCGAAAACGATGAGATAAAGTTTTATCCTGAAAGATGGAAAAAGGTTTATTTGAACTGGATGTATGAAATAAGAGATTGGTGTATATCAAGGCAACTTTGGTGGGGACATAGGATACCTGTTTGGTACTGTCAAGATTGTGGGTATGTTAATGTTTCTGTCACCGATATTAAAAAGTGTGAAAAATGTGGCTCAACAAATATAAAACAAGATGATGATGTACTTGACACGTGGTTTTCATCGGCACTGTGGCCGTTTTCTGTTTTAGGTTGGCCTCAGGAAACAGAAGATTTGAAAAAGTTTTATCCAACCAATTTATTAATGACAGGATTTGATATAATATTCTTTTGGGTAGCAAGAATGGTCATGATGGGAGAAAAGTTCATGGGAGATGTTCCTTTCCATGATGTTTATTTGCACCAGCTTATAAGAGATAAATATGGTAGAAAGATGTCGAAGTCTTTAGGAAATGGAATAGACCCCTTAGAGGTTATAAACGATTATGGTACAGACCCCGTTAGATTTACCTTGGCTATTTTAGCTGCCCAGGGAAGAGACATAAAATTAGATGCAAGATTCTTTGATTCATACAGGAAGTTTGCCAATAAGATTTGGAATGCTTCAAGATTCGTTTTTCTAAACTTAGATGGTTACGAACCCATTGAAATAAAAGAAGAAGATTTAAAAATAGAAGACAAATGGCTTTTAACAAAGTTAAACAATACTATAATTGAAGTTTCTAACCATTTAGAAAATTATGTATTCAATCAAGCAGCCAAAAGATTGTACGAATTTTTTTGGAACGAGCTTTGTGATTGGTATATAGAAGCAGTTAAAAACCGATTAAATCAAGAAGGAAGAGATAAGTTAGTAGTACAAAACATACTTGTAGAAATTTTTGATCGTTCATTCCGATTACTCCATCCTTTTATGCCATATATAACAGAAGAATTATGGCAAAAGTTACCTATACCCAAAGATTCCGAACTACTAATCATAGCAAAATGGCCCGAATTTAAAGAAGAACAGATTTTCGATAATGAAGCTAAAGAATTCGAAAAAATTATGGAAGTAATTAAAGAAATTAGAAATGTAAAAGCAGAAATGAATATCCCACTGATTCAAAAATTAGAAATAAATTATAAGGTTCTAAAAGAAGATAACGATTGGTTGGAAAGAAATATCCAACAGATAATAAATTTAGGTTTTATTGAAAATATTTCAAAAGTAGGATCAAAACCAGATAATTCTGCTACTGCCTATGTTGATGAAAACATAGAAGTTTACGTACCTTTAGGGAAGTATATAGACATAAATACAGAAAAACAAAGACTTTCTAAAAAGGTAGAAAAATTGTCAAGTGATATTGAAAAATTGAATAAAAAATTATCAAACAGAGATTTTCTTGAAAAAGCGGATCCAGACGTTGTTGAAAATGTTAAGAATGAGTTAGAAGAAAAGCAGCACCAGTATAAAAAATTAGAAAAATTAATAAAGGAGTTAAATTGAATGGAGTTTTTAAACTTAATAGACAGTCTCTACCAAAGAGGATCTGCTAATTTTAAAGTTAAATTAGGTTTAGAAAGAATCAAGGAACTCACCCAAAGAATAGGAAATCCCCAAAACTCTTTTAAAATAATCCATATTACCGGTACTAATGGCAAAGGTAGTGTTACCAAAGCAGTGTCCGATATCTTCATAAATCAAGGATTAAAAGTTGGTACTTTTATTTCTCCACATTTGGTAAGTATAAACGAAAGAATTCGAATAAATGGTCAAAATATTTCTGAAAAAGAGTTCGTTCAAACATACTTTGATATAGAAGAAGAGATAAAAAAGATGGACGAAAAAGGCGAAGATTTTTCACCATCTTTTTTTGAGATAATAACTGCCATGGCTTTTAAATATTTCAGCGATAGGAAAGTAGATTTAGCCGTATTAGAAGTTGGATTAGGTGGAAGATTGGACGCTACAAATATTGTTGATTCTGATGTTTCAGTTATAACAACTATTTCAAAAGATCATGTAAAAACCTTAGGAGATTCTTTAGAAAAGATAGCATTCGAAAAAGCAGGCATTTTAAAAAAGAACAATTATGTAGTTTTAGGAGACATAGAAGATTCACCAAAAAATGTGATTTTAGAGAAAGCCAAAGAAGTTAACGTTGCCAAAATCTTTGAATTTGGAAAAGACTTTTATTTTACAAACGAAAGATATTCGCTTAACAAAAACTTGTTAGATTATTATGGCATTAATTTAGTTTTAGAAAACGTGCTTTTTAAAGCTAACGGTACATTTCAAATGTACAATGTTTCTACATCTTTAGCAACCGTAGAAGCTTTTAGCCAAAAAATGGGAATAGATTTGAATATAGAAAAATTAAGAGAAACTTTAAAAAATTTATATTGGGAAGGAAGGTTTGATTATTCGGAAATAAACGGCAAGAAATTAATTCTTGATGGCGCCCATAACATAGCAGCTGCCAAAGAATTTGACAAAAGTGTAAAACTATACTTCCCAAAAGAGAAAAAAGTCGCCTTAATTGGAATACTGGATGATAAAGATTACGTGAGTATGGCAGAGATATTTTCAAATATTTTTGATAAAATAATTGTAACAACAGTCCCTATAGAAAGAGGGAAACATCCTGAAAACGTATACGAAGAATTTAAAAAATACAACATAGAGTTAGAATTTATCTCAGATCCTATAGATGCTTTTAACAAGCTATTATCAGAAAGTGCAGACGTATATTTTGTTACAGGTTCACTTTATTTAGAAGGTAAGATAAAAGAGGTACTTTCAACGAATTTATTACCATTATAATTTTTATTTGGGTCCTAATTCACGATTGTAGAAACGTGCTATACATGTGTCTCCAACTTGCAAATTAGTCATGAAAACCCGGGATTGGATTGGTCGACTATGATTAGAAAAATTAAAGCCATTATTGAAGATATAGAAGACGAAATCGTACTCATTAAATTTGGTAATATTACATTAGAAGCTTATCCTTCTTTTAAAGTACTCCAGAATTTAAAAGTTGGAGAAGAATATGATTTATACGCCTTTTTAGAAACAAATGAATGGAACACTTCGTTATACATATTTAAAGAAAAAATTGAAAGAGATGTTTTTGAATCTTTAAAAAAGGTATCAAAGATCGGCCCAAGAACAGCGGCCAAAATTTTAAAAAAGATTAGCGCCGACATTTTAATAAACATGATAAATTTGCAAGATTTAGACGGACTTTCTAAATTACCCGGAATCGGCAGAAAAACAGCTGAGCGATTAATATCGGAACTTTCTAATGCTTTTCAAGATGTAAAGTATTCACCTGAAGAAGTACTTTTAAACATCAATGTCAAAGAAGCGATAGAAGCTTTAGAAGCATTAGGTTTTCAAAGATACGATATATTAAAAGTAATAAACGATACAGAACTTAAAAATATGAAGACTGAAGATATCATAAAAGTTTGCTTGACTAAATTGTAATAGGGACTTTAGAAATAACAATTTTAAAAAATGAGATTTTAGATTTATAAAGAGTCCAGGGCGGAGCCCTCCTCCCCCTATTTTAAAGCATCAATCAAGTTAAAAAATTATTTAATACCTTTAAAAACAAAGTTTTTGAATTTAAAACGGTCCAGGGCGGAGCCCTCCTCCCCCTACTTTAAAGCATCAATCAAGTTAAAAAATTATTTAATGCCTTTAAAAACGAAGTTCGCTTTTATAAACGGGTCAAGGGCGGAGTCCCCATCTCTTTTTCTAAACGTAGCAAAAAATTAAAAAATCATAATTGACAAGAATTAGACAGAGACTTTAAAAACAAGCATTTTACAAAAACAAAGTTTTTGAATTTAAAACGGGTCCAGGGCAGAGCCCTCTTCCCCCTACTTTAAAGCATCAATCAAGTTAAAAAATTATTTAATGCCTTTAAAAACGAAGCTTTGCTTTTATAACGGGTCCAGGGCGGAGCCCCCTCCCCCTACTTTAAAGCATCAATCAAGTTAAAAAATTATTTAATGCCTTTAAAAACAAAGTTTTGCTTTTATAACGGGTCAAGGGCGGAGCCCTTCCCTCTTTTGACTACAAGTACCTAAAAGGTATTTTTGAATAAATTTAAAATTAAAAGAACAGCAAAACTCAAGTTTTAGAATCTCTAAAGTGAGCATAAGTTTTAAGTGAAGGGGGGATAAAGTTTTGAAAGTCTTAATTTTGGCAGCCGGCCAAGGTAAAAGAATGAAATCAAGAGTTCCAAAAGTAGTACATAGAATATTAGATAAACCTATGATAAACTGGGTTATAGATACAGCAAAAAAGCTTTCAAATGAAATCGCCGTAGTTTTAGGTAACGGAATTGACGTAGTACAAAATTTTTTGAGCAACGATATAAAAATTTTTGAACAGAAAGAACGTTTAGGTACCGGTCATGCAGTTATGTGTGCAAAAGATTTTCTAACAGATTCCGATGTTTTGATACTTTACGGAGATGTCCCTTATATATCCGAGAGCACTTTAAAATCATTATTAAAAATGCATGCAGAAAGTAAAAATGACGCAACCATCTTAACAGTTGAATTAGAAAATCCAACCGGATACGGAAGAATTATTAAAAAAAATAATAAATTACTTAAAATTATAGAAGAACAAGATGCCAGTCCAGAAATAAAGATTATAAAAGAAGTTTATACAGGAATAGGAGTTTTTAACTCCCAAAAATTAAAAAACGCATTAGAGAAATTAACCCCAAACAATGCGCAAGGCGAATATTATTTAACAGAAGTTTTTCAATATTTTGAAAATGTAGGTATTTTGAAGACAGAAAACAAAATAGAGGTCTGTGGAGTTAACGATAGAGTTCAATTGGCAGAACTTGAAAAAAGTATTAGAAAAGATATACTTAGAAATTTCATGTTAAATGGAGTAACGATAGTAGATCCAGATTCAACATACATTTCTCCTGACGTTGAAATAGGAATAGATACCGTTATATATCCCCAAACATTCGTATATGGTAAAACAAAAATAGGTGAAAATTGTGAAATAGGACCTTTAACAAGAATCAAAGAATGTATAATAGGTAACAATGTAAAGATAACACGCTCTGAATGCGAGCTGACTCAAGTGATGGATAACGTTTCGGTAGGGCCTTTCTCACGCTTAAGAGAAGGAACGTTTTTGGAAGAAAACGTTAAAATAGGCAATTTTGTTGAAACAAAGAAAACACACGTATCTAAGGGAAGCAAAGCTCAGCATTTGACTTATTTAGGAGACACATACATAGGTAAAGATGTGAACATAGGGGCAGGTACTATAACTTGTAATTACGATGGAAAGAAGAAGAACAAAACATACATAGACGATGACTCTTTCATAGGAAGTAACTCATCGTTAGTAGCACCAGTAAAAATAGGTAAAAGCGTAGTCATAGGGGCAGGTTCAGTTATAACCCAAGATGTTCCAGACTTTTCTTTAGCGTTGGGAAGAGCCAAACAAATAAACAAATTGAACTGGGTTAAGGAAAAGCGCTCAGATAGTAAGAAGGGAGAATAAAAATGGCCGAGAATGGGCAGCAATTTAAAGTGTTTAGTGGAAATTCAAATCCTCCTCTTGCAAGAAAGATTGTAGAATACATGGGAACACGATTGGGAGATTGTGAAGTCTCCAAATTCGCAGATGGAGAAGTAAATGTGAGAATAAACGAAACTGTCAGAGGTTTTGATGCATATATCATTCAATCAACTTCATCACCAGTAAATGACAATCTTATGGAACTACTGATTATGATAGATGCTTTAAAAAGAGCTTCTGCTGCTTCTATATCTGTAATTATTCCTTATTTTGGATATTCGAGACAAGATAGAAAAGCTCGGGGTAGAGACCCCATTACTGCTAAGTTGGTCGCAAATTTAATTACTACAGCTGGAGCAACAAGAGTTGTAACGATCGATCTTCATGCTGAACAGATTCAAGGTTTTTTTGATATCCCTGTTGACAATCTGTGGAGTTATCCTATCTTTGCTCGCTATTTTTTAGAAGAAATGAAAGTTCAACCTAAAAATACCGTTATTGTTTCTCCGGATGTTGGAGGTGTAAAACGGGCAAGAAAGTTTGCAGAAAAATTAGGGAGCCCATTAGCAATTTTGGATAAAAGAAGACCAAAGGATAACGTAGCTGAAGTAACAACTGTTATAGGTGATGTAAGTGGAGCTAATTGTATAATTTTTGATGATATTATAGATACTGGTGGTTCACTTGTAGCTGCCGCAGAAATTTTACATGTTCATGGCGCAAATAGCATAATAGCATGTGCAACTCACGGTGTTTTTTCGCAAAACGCTGTAGAAAAATTACAAAATTCAAATATTGATAAAATAATTGTTACAGACACAATATATCATAATGAATTGCCAGATAAATTTGTCGAGTTACCTTCTTCTTCACTTTTAGGAGAAGCAATAGTAAGAATTAGAAAGAATTTATCGGTAAGTATACTCTTCAGATGAAAGCGATCCGGTTCGCATAAAAATAACGATTAGGAGGTTAACAAATGGCAACTGTTTTCAAATTAAACGTTCAAGAAAGAGATACAACTTTAAAACCAAATCAACTAAGAAAAAAAGGTTTAATCCCGGCAGTAATATACGGACCAGCTATGAAAACTAACAGGCACATCACAATTAATTCAAATGAATTGAAAAAAATGATCGAAAAAGTTTCGGAAACCACTTTGATTGAATTGAATTTAGAAAAACAAGATGGATCCGAAAAAATAACTGGCTTTGTTAAAACAGTACAAAGACACAAAGTTTCTGACCAACTTATACATGTAGATTTTTATGTACCAGAAGAAGGTAGAAAGATGAACATTAGAATACCGGTGGAATATGTTGGAGAACCAGAAGGAGTAACAGTAGGTGGTTTCTTGAATGTATATATTCATGAATTGCCTGTGGAGATTTTACCCTCTGAAATTGTTGATTCAATTAAACTTGATATTTCTAATCTCAAACTTGGAGAATCATTAACAGTACAAGACATCAAACCACTTCTTCCAAAAAGTGCAGACGTGCTTTTAGAAGAAGAAGAAACGTTGGTAAGCGTAATTGAACCTAAAGAAATTCAAGAAGAAGTTCAAGAAGAAGAAATTACAGAACCTGAAGTAATAGAAGAAAAAACCCCTAAGGATTCAAAGGAAGAGTAATAAATGAAAAATTTGGTAATAGGTTTGGGTAATCCTGGCCCGCGTTATGTTTACACGAAGCATAACGTGGGCTTTTTAGCGTTGGATAGATACGAAGATATCAAAAAAAACAATAACGATATAAAAAAGGTAAGTGGAAAGAACTTTGAAAGTTATATCATTGAAAACAATGTGTTTGTGAAACCAATGACTTATATGAATTTAAGCGGAGAAATTTTACCTTTTGTTTTTAAAAAGTTTGGTTATGTTGAAGATAATATTTTAGTAATATATGATGATATATGGCTTAATTTTGGTGAAATTAGAATAAGAAAAAACGGATCAGATGGCGGACATAACGGGTTAAAATCTATTATTTCGATATTAGGAACTACAGAGTTTCCACGCATCAGAATAGGAATAAACAAAGGTTATAGACATGGGAGTGGAGAATTGGCAAAATATGTATTATCCCCGTTTACTCAAGAAGAAATTAATTCTCTATTCAAAATTTTAGATGTAGTTTGTGAAGCAATAGATTATATATTAAATGGTAAAATAGAAGAGGCTATGAATCGTTTTAATGGGAAAAATATCGTAGATTAATTTAAAACATTAAAGGAAGGAATTCATGCAATGTATGAAGAAAAAGTCATAATTTTTAGTAAAGTTATTGATAAGGTGAGAATAGCTATTATAGAAGACGATGAACTCAGCGAAATATTCTTTGAAGATTTTGAAACAGATAAAAATACTGGAAAAATTTTCTTGGGAATAATAGAAAATAATGTTCCAAGTTTAGAAGCGTTCTTTGTAAATATAGGTGCTGGAAAAAACGGATTTTTAAGATACAGAGACGTAATAGGTGATCCTAACGATTATAAAAACGGTCAAAAAGTTCTTGTTCAAGCAAGAAAAGACGGTGGTACAAGAAAGGGCCCACAATTATCTATGAAAATTAGTTTACCAGGCCGATACTTAGTATACATTCCATATGGTGAAAAGAGCATTGGAATATCACGTAAAATCACCCATGAAAGTGAAAGATTTAGATTAAGAGAAGTCGCAAAAAAAATATTGAAAGAAGGAGAATCCGTTATTTTTAGAACTAACTCCGAAGGATTAGAGGAAAAAGAACTTTTCCAAGAGTTAGAAAACCTTAGAAAAGACTATAACAAAATCTCAGAAGAATTTAATAAAAACACAAAACCAAAAGTTTTATACGAAGATTCCGACTTTATAGAATACATTTTAAGAGAGCGATTAGATAGTAAAACAAAGAAGATTGTTGTTGATGATAAAAAAACTTTTAAAGAATTGAAAAAGTCTATAAAAACCTTGAAATTAAAACCTGGATTAGAATTACTTAAAGGCGATGCTTTTGAGATATACAACGTATACAATCAGATGAATGAAATATTTACAAAAAAGGTTGTTTTAGAGAATGGCGGAATTATAACTATCGATAAAGCTGAAGCATTAACAGCTATAGATGTGGACTCTGCAAGCTATATTGAAGGCAAAAACGTCGAAGAAACATCTTACATAACAAATTGCGAGGCAGCCAAAGAAATAATTAGACAATTAAGATTAAGAAACATAGGCGGTATGATTGTAATAGATTTTATAGACATGAATTACCAACCCCACAAAAAAGAGATCATTAATATACTAAAAGAAGAAGCACTAAAAGATAAATCAAAAATATCTATTCTTGGTTTTACAAACATGGGAATTTTAGAAATGATTAGAAAAAGGACAACACCTTCTTTAGATTCACTAATTTATTTTCAATGCCCGGTTTGCCATGGAACCGGAAAAATAATTTCACCAGCTATAATTTTTGGAAAATTATTAAAAGAACTTGAAAATATTTCAAAAGAAATTAAAAAAGAACAAATAAAAGAAATAGAGATTTATGCTTTTCATAATCTGTCAGGTTATTTAACACCTGAATTACAAAATGAATTAAAAAATAAGCTAAAAATGAATATTCGATGTTTTTTTACGTGGCAAGATCCTAATTCCTATAACATTAAGTATAAAAAGTAAAGATATTAATTAAGTAAAAACTTGATGCTGAGCGTTTCGTTGATTGGAGGAAGTTATAGTGTTTAAAAAGATCGTATTTTTCGGAATCTGTGGAATTGTTGCTTTCACTTTTGTATATAATATTTTTATTATGTTTAAAAAAGATAACGATTCGATAAATTATTTAACTTCGGGTTATAACTATTCGCAAGTTCCTTTTATAGACTATATTTCTTCCGAAGAAAAAGTTCGAAAAGTTACATCAAATGCTTTTATTAACGTCTTAGATGAAAAAAATGTTGTTTTTAAAAAGATAAAAAAACTAAGTTCAAACGAATATGCTGTGCTTGCAGAAAATTCTAATCAATATTATATCTATTATATGGATGCACAAGGACAAATAAAAAGTAAAACTTTCATAGAAAGTGGGAACATACGACTGAATGATTTTGAATATATTAACAACACTTTTACTGTAGTTGGAAGCAAAAATGGAAAACCTTATATAGTCAATATTTCCAGAAACGGCTCTATGAATTGGTCAAAAATCTTAAACTATCAAGGTGAAATAAACAAAATTACGTATGGTTTAAATGAATACACAGTAGGTGGTCATATAACCATAAACAACAACCAACAGGCTTATATTGGGAAATTTAATACTTCTGGTAATACTATATGGGAACACATATATGGAAGAGAAAACGAAGAAGAAATAATAGACATTATTGATAACGGCAATAGCATAATAGCTGTAGGTAGAACTAATTCAAATCTCGAAAAAGAAAATAATTTACTATTTTTAGAATATTCTAAAGATGGATTTCTTCTATTTTACGATGAATACGGAAGTTCAGTCTATCATGAATATCCCAAAAGTTTGTTAAAAGATAAAGAAGGCAACATATATATAGGAGGATATTTATCTACTTTGAATCAAAAAGAATGGAAAGCTTTTTTTATGAAAGTTTCCAAAGATATCAAAAATCAAAATAACTTAGATGTATTATTCTTTGAAACCCAATCTATAAAGGCATTGTCAAGAATAGAGGATATGAAATATTATAATGATAAAATATATCTAATGGGAGTAACTGTCGAAACTTGGCCAGATTACGATATTTTCTTGAAGATTGTCAACCAAAATGGAATACTTATTGATCAAAGAATATACGGCAAAAACAACCAGGAACATCTAAATTCATTCGAGATTCTTGAAGATGAAGGAATTTTAGGAGTTGGAAAGTTTGTAGATTCAAATAACGAAACCTATCCTTTAATTATAAAAACAGGCAGTGATTACAGGATTCCAGCACAAGAAAGATTTTAAAACGCAAAAGCAAAACAATTCAAAAATTATGTAGAGACCATCTATACGATCGTCCAAAATAAAAAGAAAGACTGAAGAAAGGAGGACAACCTTGAAACCATCAACAGTTAAGTATCTTTCAAAAAAAATCATGCAAGCACACGAAGTACCCCTGATTTGGGGTCATTTCGGTACAGGAAAAACAGACATTGCGAGAGAAATAGCCCAAGAAACCAACAGAGAATTAATAATTTTGATAATATCTCAAATGGAACCTGGAGATTTAATTGGACTTCCATCAAAATCTTCAGAAAAGACAGTTTTCCTTAAACCAGATTGGTGGCCAGAAAAAGACAATGTAATAATCATGATTGATGAAGTCAATAGAGCTCATAGATCAATAAGAAACGCAATCATGCAACTATTAATAGATAGAAGAATACACAACCATATTTTACCAAATGGAGCTTGGATTATGGGTGCTGCTAATCCCCCCGATGAAGAATATGATCAAGTAGATTTAATAACAGACCCTGCTTTTATGTCACGATTTTTTCATTTAGAATTATCTCCCGATGTAAATGACTGGTTAGATTGGTCTAAAGAAATGGGGATAGTAGATAGAATAACATCTTTTATAAAAGAATATCCTGAATATCTTTCTTCTGACAATATGGTCTCTATGAGATTAAATTTAAGACCAAGTCCACGAAGTTGGTACAAATTAGCCAATGTTTTATCGTATATGACAGAAGAAGATATAAAAAGTTATGGTTACGTCATTGCCGCTTCAATAGTTGGTTCTGAAGCAGCAAGAACTTTCATATCCTTTTTAGAAAATAAGGTAGAATTACCAAATCCGAAAGAATTATTGTTACAAGGAAAGAACTTAGACAAAGTTAAAAAACTTACTAACGAAGAAAAAATAAGCTTAATTCTTAGAATAAACACTTACTTTGAATCTTTACAAGAAGAAGACATGATGCAAATATTGAACAACACGGATCAAAAAGCAATTGCCGAAAACATAAAAAGATTAAGCGAAATTGTACCAAAAGACGCCTTATTTTCTATTTTAAGATTTTTAAATGAGATGATAGAAAAAAATAAAGGATTAAAAAAAGCTTTTTACGACAAGCTTTTAGAAGAAATAGCCATAACTCTTGGCGATTCTTCTTGGATGGAAGGTATCTAAAATGGAAGATATAATTCAAAAAGCTTGGATTGAGTTAGAAAAAGAGAGTTTGTTTTTTTCATATTTACGCATGAACTTTGATAGTATAAAAAGCGACTCTGTCAGAACTATAAAAGTATCTATAACCCCTCAAGCAAAATTTCGAATCATGTACAACTCAAAAAAGCTTGAAAATTTAGGATTAAGAATCACTAAAGGGCTCTTAAAACACGAAATATATCATATTATATATGGGCACATATTTATCAAACCTAAAAGCAAAAAAGAAAAAGGCATCTGGGACTTAGCAATGGATGCAGCAATTAACCAGTACATAACTGAATTAGACGCCTTAGCTGAACCATTAGACGTGATGATTGCCGAAGGTCATGCCCCCGACAATGAATTCTTTTTCGTTACTGCCCCCATAAATTTATTGAATAAAACCGCTGAAGAATACTACAAATATATAATAAATTTTTTAGAAGATCATAAGATGGCTGATTTAGAAGAAGTCATTGAAAACAGAGAAAAAAATGCAGATTCTCATGATTTCAATTCAGAAATTCCAGAAGAGATGGCCCTTGATATAGTAAGCGAATTCATCACACAAGCATACGATAGATCAAAAGAAAATCTTCCAGATGGAGTAGAAATGGCGATTTCCATTATGGCACAAAAACCAAAAATGAATTGGAAAACTTTATTGAGAAGATTTTTTGGAAGCTCGATAATTATTGAGAAATATAGAACTTTAATGAGACCAAATAGAAGATATGAAAATCAACCTGGATGGAGATCAGAAATGGGGCCAAATGTTGCAATCGTAGTCGATACAAGTGGTTCCATAATAGAAGAAGAGTATAACGCATTTTTTAGCGAGATAGAATCTATTTCAAAAAATTTAGGAGGAAAAGTAACTTTAATTCAAGCAGATAACAAAATACAAAATATTATGACATACCAGCGAGGAATTTGGAAAGAATTAATTCTAAAAGGAAAAGGTTCTACCGATCTACAACCAGCAATCGATTATATAGAAGAAAGCATAAGACCAGAAGGAGTTATTGTTTTTACTGACGGCTGGGTTGAAATGCCCATAATTAAAAGAAGAGCCCTATTCGTTTTACCAAAAAATTATAACCCACAGTTTTTTAATGAATGCACTGAATATTATGGGAAAAGTAGTGTTTTATTACTGAAATAATATTCTTATAATTGTTTGGAATTGGAGTTGTTCAGGTTTTGATTTTATAAATGGTTAAATTCCCTTTACCCCAGCAGTGGAATACATCTACCCCTTCAATGAAGGGGATTTTTATTTTACAGTCAAAACTTTCACTATTATGTTATAATTTAATTAAATGACTTCAATCCTACAACAAAAGGAGAAAATGATGGCCAATAGAGACTCAATATTCAAAGAACTCTTTGAAGACAAAGAAATATTCTATGATTTTCTAAAGGTCTTTTTGCCAAAAGAAATAACAGATTAA